>NZ_JBICMC010000075.1:0-650 GCF_043106005.1 Pseudomonas sp. GLN_2
GGCGGCGATACCACCCCGCCTGAAGCACCGACCAATCTGGTGATCGGCGTTGCCGGCAGCCAACTCAGTGGTCGAGGCGAAGTCGGCTCTACCGTGCAGGTACGTGACGCGACCGGCAACATCCTCGCGACTGGCACCGTCGCTGCAGATGGCACCTTCGTCATCGCCCTGGACCCCGCCGTGAACGATGGCAGCACCTTACAAGTCACCCTCACCGACGCTGCCGGCAACGTATCCCAACCAGGCTCGGTCACCTCGGCCGACTTGCTGCCGCCCGCACAACCGACTGACCTGGCCCTAGCCGATGGTGTCACCTTCACCGGTCGCGGCGAACCCGGCGCTAACGTGCAGGTACGCGATGCTGGCGGTGCTGTCATCGGTACTGGTGTCGTCGGTGCCGACGGCCTGTTCAGCCTCACCCTGTCGCCTGCCCAGGCCAACGGCGAAGCCCTCGACGTACGCTTGGTGGATGCTGACGGCAACGCCTCTGCGCCGCTGCAATTCGATGCGCCGGACATCACACCGCCTGACGCAGTAACCAATATTACAGTTGGTGCTGACGGCCTGGCCCTGAGCGGTCGCGGCGAGCCGGGTGCCACTGTCGAAGTGCGCGATGCCAATGGCACTGTGATCGGCACGGGTGTCGTGGG
>NZ_JBICMC010000076.1:0-28327 GCF_043106005.1 Pseudomonas sp. GLN_2
GGGCCGCAAAGCGGCCCCATTGGCCCTTCGGTTTGATATAAGATAACGCCCCTCAGATTTCCCAGCCTTGCCTTGCCCCGGAGTCCCCCATGACGGCCCCTGCCGAGCTCTCGCCTACCCTTCAACTGGCCTGCGACCTGATCCGTCGCCCCTCGGTCACCCCCGTCGACGCCGATTGCCAGGCGCAGATGATGAACCGTCTGGGCGCCGTTGGTTTCCAGCTGGAGCCGATGCGCATCGAGGATGTCGACAACTTCTGGGCCACCCACGGCAACCAGGAAGGCCCGGTGCTGTGCTTTGCCGGCCACACCGACGTGGTGCCCACCGGCCCGGTCCAGCAATGGCAGCATGAACCGTTCGAGGCGCTGATCGACGCCGACGGCATGCTCTGCGGTCGTGGCGCCGCCGACATGAAGGGCAGCCTGGCGTCCATGGTCATCGCCAGCGAGCGCTTCGTGCAGGACTACCCGAACCACCGCGGCAAGGTCGCGTTTCTGATCACCAGCGACGAGGAAGGCCCGGCCCACCACGGCACCAAGGCGGTGGTCGAGCGCCTGAAAGCGCGCAACGAGCGCCTGGACTGGTGCATCGTCGGCGAACCGTCCAGCACCACCTTGCTGGGTGACGTGGTCAAGAACGGTCGCCGTGGTTCGCTGGGCGCCAAGCTGACCATACGCGGCAAACAGGGCCATGTGGCCTACCCGCATCTGGCGCGCAACCCGATCCACCTGGCCGCCCCGGCCCTGGCGGAACTGGCTGCCGAACACTGGGACGAAGGCAACGCGTTCTTCCCACCCACCAGTTTCCAGATATCCAACGTCAATTCCGGCACCGGCGCCACCAACGTGGTCCCGGGCGAGCTGACCGCGCTGTTCAACTTCCGCTTTTCCACCGAGTCCACCGTTGAAGGCCTGCAGGCGCGGGTGTCGGCGATTCTCGACAAGCATGAACTGGACTGGTCAGTCGACTGGGCATTGTCTGGCCTGCCGTTCCTGACCGAACCAGGCGAGCTGCTCGACGCCGTGGCGGCCAGCATCAAGGGTGTCACCGGCCGCGATACCCAGCCCTCCACCAGCGGCGGCACCTCCGATGGTCGCTTCATCGCAACCATGGGTACCCAGGTGGTCGAACTCGGCCCGGTCAACGCCACCATCCACCAGGTTGACGAGCGGATCCTGGCCAGCGACCTCGATCTGCTGACCGAAATCTACTACCAGACCCTGGTCCGGTTGCTCGCCTGATGCTTGCCTGCCCGCTTTGCCAGGCGCCACTGAGCCGGCTCGACAATGGTGTGGTGTGCCCAGCCGGCCACCGCTTCGACCGGGCCCGCCAGGGTTACCTGAACCTGCTGCCGGTGCAGCACAAGAACAGCCGCGACCCCGGTGACAACCAGGCCATGGTCGAGGCACGCCGCGACTTTCTCGACACCGGCCATTACGCGCCAGTCGCCCGCCGCCTGGCCGAGCTGGCCGCCGAGCGCCAGCCTGGCGCCTGGCTGGACATCGGCTGCGGCGAGGGTTACTACACCGCACAGATCGCCCAGGCCTTGCCGGCCGCCGACGGTTATGCGCTGGACATCTCTCGCGAAGCGGTCAAGCGCGCCTGCCGCCGAGCACCGGCGGTCACCTGGATGGTCGCCAGCATGGCCCGCGTGCCGCTGACCGACGCCAGCTGCCAGTTCATCGCCAGCGTTTTCAGCCCGCTGGACTGGGCCGAGGCCAAGCGTTTGCTCAGCCCCGGCGGCGGCCTGATGCGGGTCGGCCCGACCAGCGGCCACCTGATGGAACTGCGTGAAGTGCTCTACGATGAAGTACGCCCTTACGCCGACGACAAGCACCTGGCCCTGGTCCCTGAAGGCATGGCCCATGCCCACAGCGAAACCCTCGAGTTCCGCCTGCGCCTGGCCGCGCCCAAGGCTCGCGCCGACCTGCTGGCCATGACCCCACACGGCTGGCGCGCCAGCGCCGAAAAACGTGCCCGGGTGATCGACCAGCCCGAGCCGTTCGAGGTCACGGTTTCCATGCGTTATGACTATTTCGTGCGCCAAGACTGAGCACACCCGGAGCCCTTATGCGTCAACCTGATATCGAGATCTACCTGAAGGACGCCGACGTCGACCACAAGCAGATTGCCGAGTGGCTCGCCCAGGCAATCGGCCCGTGCACCGAGTGGAAGCAGAAAGGCCATACCTTCAAATGCAAGGCCGGTAACATTCCGGTCACTTGGTTACCCAAGGCTGTAGGGAAATGGAACAGCCTGTACCTGGAAAGCGACCAGACGCCGTGGGCCGATGACGTTGCCTGCGCCCGCGCCGCATTTGCCGCGCTGGGTGTGGAAGTGCGCTGCGCGCCGGGTGGCTGGGTTGAGGAAGACGGGGAAGAAGATGCTGACCGCTGGGTCCGCATCAGCGCCGACGGTGAAGAGGAAATCACCTGGCGTACGTCATGAAACGGCAGCCTTGCTCGTCTCTGTAGGAGCGGGTTTACCCGCAAACACGGGCCACGCCCGTGGCAGCCACCGTGGTGGCTGCTTCGCGGGCAAGCCCGCTCCTACGGCTTGAAACCAGAGGCTCAGAGGCCCACTACGTCTTCGGCTTGCAGGCCTTTCTGGCCCTGCACGCAGGCGTACTCCACCCGCTGCCCTTCGACCAGGGTACGATGCCCCTCACCGCGAATCGCCCGATAGTGGACGAAGACATCCGCACCACCTTCGCGCTGAATGAAGCCATAACCCTTGGCATCGTTGAACCACTTTACATTCCCAGTCTCACGAGACGACATCTGAACTACTCCGGATTTTTATTGTGAAGATCGCCTTGCAGGCATGAGGTCACCTGCCCCGTGCCAACGCCGCTTGCCGAAATATCCTGCAAGTGGCAGGCCGAGTATATGACACAGAACAAAAAAAATTGATGACGGCGCCGCCGTTGGCCGAATTTTGCTGAACTTACGCCGATACGGCAGACTAAATAGCAGAATACCCACCTGAACATCACACCCAGGGCACACACCCCATGACCCGTTCCCCCCTGCACCGCCTGATCTTCGGCGGCCTGCGTCGCCTGTTGTACCTGTGGGTGCGCTCCGAGACCATCAACCAGTCTTCCATGACCCTCAACCTCGACCGCAGCCGGCCGGTGTTCTATGCGCTGCCCTCGCCCGCGCTCACTGACCTGGCCGTGCTCGACCACGAGTGCACCAAAGCGGGGCTACCGCGCCCGGTGCTGCCGGTAGCTGTCGGCCCACTGCAGGAACCCGCCGCGTTCTTCTACCTGACCCCCGACCCGGACTGGCTCGGCCGCCAGGACAAAAGCGGCGCCCCGCCCACCCTCGAGCGCCTGGTGGCTGCCGTCAGCCAGCATGCTGAAGAAGATGCGCAGATCATTCCTGTCAGCGTGTTCTGGGGCCAGACCCCGGCCAGCGAGTCCAGCCCCTGGAAGCTGCTGTTCGCCGACAGCTGGGCGGTAACCGGGCGCCTGCGCCGGCTGCTGACCGTACTGATCCTGGGGCGCAAGACCCGGGTACAGTTCTCCGCGCCAATCCACCTGCGCGAGCTGGTGCAGCACAACAAAGGCCACGAGCGCACCGTGCGCATGGCCCAGCGCCTGATGCGCGTGCACTTTCGCAACCTCAAGACTGCCGTCATCGGCCCGGACATCTCGCACCGACGCACCCTGGTCAAAGGCCTGGTCCATGCCCCGCAAGTGCGCCAGGCGATTGCCGACGAAGCGCAGCGCGAGAACCTGCCGCTGGCCAAAGCCGAGGCCCAGGCACTGCGCTATGGCAACGAAATAGCGTCGGACTACACCTATACCGCCATCCGCTTCCTCGAAGTGGTGCTCAGCTGGTTCTGGAACAAGATCTACGACGGCATCAAGGTCAACCACATCGAACAGGTGCAGGGTATCGCCCCTGGCCATGAAGTGATCTACGTGCCGTGCCACCGCAGCCACATCGACTACCTGCTGCTGTCGTACCTGCTGTTCCGCAACGGCCTTACTCCGCCGCACGTGGCTGCAGGCATCAACCTCAACATGCCGGTGGTGGGTAACCTGCTACGCCGTGGTGGCGCCTTCTTCATGCGCCGCACGTTCAAGGGCAACCCGCTTTACACGGCGGTGTTCAATGAGTACCTGCATACCCTGTACACCAAGGGCTTCCCGGTCGAGTACTTCGTCGAAGGCGGCCGCTCGCGCACCGGGCGCATGTTGCAGCCGCGCACCGGGATGCTGGCCATTACCCTGCGCAGCTTCCTGCGTTCGTCGCGTACACCAATCGTGTTCGTGCCGGTGTACATCGGCTACGAGCGCGTGCTTGAAGGCCGTACCTACCTGGGCGAACTGCGCGGCGCCATCAAGAAGAAGGAGTCGGTGTTGGACATCTTCAAGGTGTTCGGCGCACTCAAGCAGCGCTTTGGCCAGGTCTACGTCAACTTCGGCGAACCCATCCGCCTGGCAGGTTTCCTCGACCAGCAGCAGCCCGGCTGGCGTGAACAGGATCACGGTCCGCAGTACCGGCCGGACTGGCTCAACGCCACCACCGCCCGCCTGGGAGAAACCGTGGCCCGTCACCTCAACGAGGCGGCCGCCATCAACCCGGTCAACCTGGTGGCCCTGGCACTGCTGTCCACCAGCCGCCTTGCCCTGGACGAGCGCGCCCTGACCCGCGTACTCGACCTGTACCTGGCGCTGCTGCGCCAAGTGCCCTACTCGCCGCACACCACCCTGCCCGAGGGCGACGGCCAGGCACTGATCGAACATGTGCGCAGCATGAACCTGGTGGCCGAGCAGAAGGACGCCCTGGGCCGCATCCTCTACCTGGATGAAGGCAACGCGGTGCTGATGACCTACTACCGCAACAACGTGCTGCACATCTTCGCCCTGCCGGCGCTGCTGGCCAGCTTCTTCCTCAGCAGTTCACGCATGAGCCGTGAACTGCTGGGCCAGTATGTGCACGCGCTTTACCCCTACCTACAGGCCGAACTGTTCCTGCGCTGGACGCCAGAACAGCTGGACGAGGTCATCGACCAATGGCTGGTCGCGCTGGTGGAACAGGGCCTGCTGCGCCAGGACAACGACCTGTACGTGCGCCCGGCGCCCAGCTCGCGGCAGTTCGTGTTGCTGACCCTGCTCGCCCGCACCATCACCCAGACCCTGCAGCGCTTCTACATGGCCACCTCGCTGCTGATCAACAGCGGGCAGAACAGCCTGAGCGCCGAAGCGCTGGAAGACCTGTGCGTGATGATGGCCCAGCGCCTGTCGATCCTGCACGGCCTGAACGCACCGGAGTTCTTCGACAAGACGCTGTTCCGCCACTTCATCCAGACCCTGCTCCAGCAAGGGGTGCTGCACGCCGATGCGCAAGGCAAGCTGGGTTATCACGACAAACTCGGCGAGCTGGCCGAGGGCGTGGCCAAGCGAGTGCTGTCGGCCGAGCTGCGCCTGTCGATCCGCCAGGTGGCCCTGCACCGTGACGACGGGTTGGAAACTTCGACCCTCTAACGGTTCATCGGTCGGCAAAATCCGCTAAAGTCCGTGGGGTTGGCCACAAGCCAGCTCCAAGGACACCGGAGATTCCATGAAAAAGCTCTTTATGCTGTGTTGCGCATCCCTGCTTGCAGCCTGTTCCAGCCAAACCCCACCCAACCAGGCCAGCCTGGACGGTGAAGTCTTCTACCTGCAGCGCATTGCCCTGCCGCCTGCCGCCACCCTGAGCGTGGAACTGCAGGATGTGTCGCTGATGGACGCCCCTGCCGTGACCCTGGCGCGCCAGGCCGGCCCGGTCAAAGGCAACGTGCCGCTGCCGTTCCATCTCACCTATGACCCCGCGCAGGTCAAGCCTGGCCACCGCTATGCGGTGAGCGCGCGCATCGAGCTGAATGGCAAGTTGCTGTTCATCAATACCGAACACCACGGTGTCGCGCTCGATGGCAGTGACCCGCAATCGGTACGCATCAAGGTAGACCAGGTTCGCTGATACCCGCACTTATCCGTTTACAAGGAAAGCTTCATGATCCGCACTTCCCTGCGCTTCACCACCCTGTGCGCCGGCCTGCTGCTGTCGGCCAGTGCCCTGGCCCTGTCGCTGGGCGACCTGAGCCAGAAAGACGCCACCGGCGGCCTGAAAGATGCCCTGACCCAAGGTGCGCAGTTGGCCGTCAAGCAACTGAGCACCCCAGGCGGCTTCAGCAACAACCCGGACGTGCGCATCGAGCTGCCAGGCAACCTGGGCAAAGCCGCCAAGGCGATGAAAATGTTCGGCAAGGGTGAACAGGTCGAAGCCCTGGAAACCAGCATGAACAAGGCCGCCGAGGCCGCCGTGCCGCAGGCACAGGCGATTCTGGTGGATGCCGTGAAGAACATGAGCGTGACCGACGCCAAAGGCATCCTCAGCGGCGGTGACGACTCGGCCACCCAGTACCTGAACAAAAGCAGCCGCGAGCAGATCCGCGCCAGGTTCCTGCCAATCGTCAAGCAGGCCACCGACAAGGTTGGCGTGGCCCAGCAGTACAATGCCTTCGCCGCCCAGGCCAAAGGCCTGGGGCTGGTCAAGGATGACGCCAATATCGAGAACTACGTGACCGAAAAGGCGTTGGATGGCTTGTTCGAGATGATCGGCAAACAGGAGCAGAGCATTCGCCAGAACCCGGCAGCTGCGGCTACCAGCCTGGCCAAGAAGGTCTTCGGCGCGCTGTAGGAGCGGGTTCACCCGCGAAAGGGCCGGGCCTGCTGGCCAATTTTCACCAGCCGCTCACCGTTGCTGCCGCCACCGTATTCGCGGGTAAACCCGCTCCTACACGGCGGCGGGGTTGGACACAGGCCGTCGTAGGAGCGGGTTTACCCGCGAAGGGAGGGCTAAGCCCTCCCCCTGCGGTCTTCAGCCCTTCTTCACCCTGAACCACGCCGCATACAACGCCGGCAGGAACAGCAGTGTAAGCACCGTGGCCACGATCAACCCGCCCATGATCGCCACCGCCATCGGTCCATAGAACACACTACGTGACAACGGGATCATGGCCAGCACCGCCGCCAGCGCGGTCAGCACGATCGGTCGGAAGCGCCGCACCGTAGCCTCGATGATCGCCTGCCAGCGCTCCATCCCCGCTGCGATGTCCTGCTCGATCTGGTCCACCAGGATCACCGAGTTGCGCATGATCATCCCCGCCAGGGCAATGGTGCCGAGCATGGCGACAAAGCCGAACGGCTGGCGGAACACCAGCAGGAACAGGGTCACACCGATCAGCCCCAGCGGCGCGGTGAGGAACACCATCACCGTGCGCGAGAAACTGCGCAGCTGGATCATCAGCAAGCTCAGGACTACCACGATGAACAGTGGCATGCCGGCATTCACCGATTTCTGCCCACGTTCGGAGTCCTCCACCGTGCCACCCACCTCAAGCAGGTAACCATCAGGCAGCTTGGCGCGGATTTCCTGCAGGGTCGGCAGAATCTGCTTCACCAGCGTCGCCGGCTGCTCCTGATCGTAGATATCGGCACGCACGGTCACCGTCGGCAAGCGGTTGCGGTGCCAGATAATGCCTTCTTCAAAGCCGTACTCCAGGGTCGCCACCTGCGACAGCGCCACGCTCTGGCCATTGTCGGTGGGCAACGCCAGGCTACCCAGGTTGCCCAGCTCGCTGCGTTCCTGCCGGGTGCCGCGCAGCAGGATCTCGATCAGTTCGTTGTCCTCGCGGTACTGGCTGACCGTGGTACCGATCAGCGAGCTTTGCAGGAAGCTGGCCAGGTGCGAAGTGCTCACGCCCAGCGCACGGGCGCGGTCCTGGTCGATTTCGAGGAACACCGCCTTGCTGGGCTCCTCCCAGTCCAGGTGCACGTTCACCACATGCGGGTTCTCGCGCACCTTGTCAGCCACTTCACGGGCCAGTGCGCGGGCCTTCTCGATATGCTCGCCAGTGACCCGGAACTGCACCGGGTAGCCCACGGGTGGGCCATTTTCCAGACGCGTGACCCGCGCGCGCAGGTCAGGGAACTGCTGGTCCACCGTGCTGATCAGCCAACTGCGCAGGCGTTCGCGGTCTTCCATCGACTTGGCCAGCACCACGAACTGGGCGAAGCTGGCTGCCGGCAGTTGCTGGTCCAGCGGCAGGTAGAAGCGCGGCGAGCCGGTGCCCACATAGGCCACGTAGTTGTCGATACCGCCCTGCTGCTTGAGCAGCGCCTCCAGTTGCTTGACCCGCTCGGCGGTATTGGCCAGCGAGGCGCCTTCGGCCAGCTTCAGGTCAACCATCAGTTCCGGGCGCCCGGAAGCCGGGAAGAACTGCTGGGGTACGAAGCGGAACAGCAGGAGGCTGCCGACAAAAGCGGCAACGGTCAGCAGGATTACCGTCTTGCGCCGCCGTACGCACCATTCCACCAGCCGTCGCACGCGCTGGTAGAACGGGGTGGCGTAGGGGTCTGGCGCATGGCCGTCCTTGCCATGGCGCGCGGCATGCAGCTTGGCCAGGTCGGGTAGCAGGCGCTCACCCAGGTAAGGCACGAACACCACGGCCGCCACCCAAGAGGTCAGCAAAGCGATGGTGACCACCTGGAAGATCGACCGGGTATATTCGCCGGTGCTGGAGGCCGCGGTGGCAATCGGCAGAAAGCCCGCTGCCGTGATCAGCGTCCCGGTGAGCATCGGGAAGGCCGTACTCGTCCAGGCATAGCTGGCTGCCTTGAGGCGGTCATAGCCCTGCTCCATCTTGATCGCCATCATCTCCACAGCAATGATCGCGTCGTCCACCAGCAAGCCCAAGGCCAGCACCAGCGCGCCAAGGGAAATCTTGTGCAGGCCGATGCCGAAGTAATGCATGGCGGCAAAGGTCATGGCCAACACCAGCGGAATGGCCAGCGCCACCACCAGGCCAGTGCGCAGGCCCAGCGAGAAGAAGCTCACCAGCAGCACAATGACCAACGCCTCGACCAGCACCTGCACGAACTCGCCCACACCGGCCTTGACCGCCGCCGGTTGATCCGAAACCTTGCGCAGCGCCATGCCGGCAGGCAGGTTATGCGCCAGGCGCTCGAACTCGCCTTCCAGGGCCTTGCCCAGTACCAGGATGTCGCCACCGTCTTTCATCGAAACCGCCAGGCCAATGGCATCCTCGCCCATGAAGCGCATGCGCGGTGCAGGTGGGTCGTTGAAGCCACGGTGCACCTCGGCGACATCACCAATCCGGAAGGTGCGATCCCCCACGCGAATGGGGAACTGGCGGATCTGCTCGACACTGTCGAAACGCCCGCTCACGCGCAGTTGCAAGCGCTCGCTGGGCGTCTCGAAGAAACCGGCGGTGCTCACCGCGTTCTGTTCTTGCAGCGCCTTCTGCACGGCTTCCAGGGGCACGCCGAGGGTGGCCAGCTTGAGGTTGGACAGCTCGATCCAGACTTTCTCGTCCTGCAGGCCGATCAGCTCGACCTTGCCCACATCCTTGACCCGCTGCAGCTGGATCTGGATACGGTCGGCGTAGTCCTTGAGCACCGCATAGTCAAAGCCTTCGCCAGTCAGCGCATAGATATTGCCGAAGGTGGTGCCGAACTCGTCGTTGAAGAACGGGCCCTGGATCTCCGGCGGCAAGGTGTGGCGAATGTCCGCAACCTTCTTGCGGATCTGGTACCACAACGCGGGGATGTCCTTGGAGTGCAGCGAGTCACGGGCCATGAAAGTAACCTGCGATTCGCCGGGGCGAGAGAACGAGACGATTCTCTCGTACTCACCGGTTTCCATCAGCTTCTTTTCGATGCGCTCGGTCACCTGTCGCGACACTTCTTCAGCGCTGGCGCCTGGCCACAGGGTGCGGATGACCATGGCCTTGAAGGTGAATGGCGGATCCTCGCTCTGGCCAAGCTTGGTGTACGACATGGCGCCAATGACCGCCAGCAGGATCATCAGGAACAGGACGATCTGGCGGTTGCGCAGCGCCCAGGCAGAAAGGTTGAAACCCATCGGGACTTACTCCTTGGCCGTCAGGTTCACTACACGGTTGCTGCGGTCAACGGGGCGTACCTCCTGGCCCTCGCGCAGTACATGGCCACCAGCGGCAACCACCCAGTCACCCGGGTCCAGGCCTTCGAGCACCGGCACACTGTCGCTGCCATAAGCCCCCAGGCGCACGGTCGCCCGCTCCAGGCGGCTTTCCTTGTTCACCCGCCAGACATAGGCCTGACCGTTTTCCGCCGTCACGGCCGACAGCGGTACCGCCAGCGGGATCAGCCCGTCCTTGGCGATGAACACCCGGGCGCTCTGGCCCAGTTCAGCCGGTACGGCGGACGTGGTAAAGGCGATGCGCGCCGCGAACGTGCGCGAACGCGGGTCGGCGGCCGGTGACAGCTCGCGAATGCGCCCCTGGAAACGCGCCTGCGGGTGCGACCACAACTCCACGCTCACCGGTTGGCCCACAGCGAAGCGGGCGAACTGCTGCTCCGGCAGGCCGATGGCCACTTCTCGCTCGCCATCGGCGGCAAGGGTGAAAACGGTCTGCCCGGCGGCGACCACCTGGCCCACTTCAACCTGGCGCTTAGCAATCACCCCGGCCTGCGGCGCACGCAATACGGCATATTCGGCCTGGTTGCCCGCCACATCGAACTCGGCCTTGGCCTGCTTCAGACGGGCAAGGCCGGCGCGGTAGAGGTTTTCGGCGTTGTCGAACTGGGAGTGGCTGACCATCTGCCGTTCCAGCAGCTTCTGGTAGCGGTCGCGCTCGGCGCGCACCAATGCCAGGTTGGCCTCGGCAGCCGCCAGCTGGGCGCGATTGGCTTCAAGTTGCAGGCGCACGTCCTGCGGGTCCAGCTCGGCCAGCGACTGGTCGGCCTTGACCCGCTGCCCCTCCTCCACCAGGCGCTTGCTGACCTTGCCGCCAATGCGGAAGGCCAGCTCCGGCTCGAAGCGCGCGCGCACTTCGCCGGGGTAACTGTCGGCAGCGGCTTCGGCCGGCTGTGGCTGCACCACCAGCGCCGGGCGCGGCGCGGCGGGTGGGGCGGCTTCCTGACCACACGCCGCCAGAAGCAGGGCAGCGGCGGCGGGCAGAGCGATGGACAAGGCATGGCGCAACATGATGAATCCTTTCGCGGAGTGCACATTTAATATTTGTACTGACTGGCATATTAAATCAGCGCAACGATGCCGGGAAGGGCATGCGCTGGCTTTTCGACGACCTGGCTGGAGCCCTCTGGCGCCGGTGAGATCAAGCGGCGGCTGAACGCACACCCTGTCGATCAACTGAACGCTGGCAGGCCGCAGGTAAATGTGAGCTAGGTTTAGCCGTATCGCGGCTGACCCGTTAAGATGGGGATTCTTAAACCAGATGCAGACCACAATGCTCAACGACGCACCCATCGGCCCGGGCCGGCCCAAGGACCTGGCCAAGCGCGAGGCGATCCTCGAAGCGGCCAAGGCGCTGTTCCTCAGCCTTGGCTATGCCAACACCAGCATGGATGCGGTCGCTGCGGCGGCAGGTGTTTCAAAACTCACCGTGTACAGCCACTTCACCGACAAGCAGACCCTGTTCTGCTCGGCGGTCATGGCCACCTGCCAGATCCAGTTGCCTGATCTGCTGTTCGAGTATCCCGAGGGGGTACCGGTGGAAGACGTGCTGCTGACCATTGCCCGTAACTTCCAGACGCTTATCAGCAGTGACGAAGCGATCAAGCTCAGCCGCCTGATCATGGCCCAGGGCAGCCTGGACCCGAGTTTTGGCGAGTACTTCTACGAGGCCGGGCCCAAGCGCGTGCTCGCAGGCATGGAAGCGCTACTGCGCGGGGCACATGAGCGCGGACTGCTGCGCATCGACAACCCATTGAGGGCGGCGGAGCATTTCTTCTGCCTGGTCAAGGGGGCGCCAGATTACCGCTTGCTGCTGGGCTGTGCGGGGCCGCTGGAAGGCGATGAAGCCGAGGCGCATGTGCGCGAGGTGGTAAAAGTGTTCTTACGGGCGTTTAGGGACTGAGAAAAATCTTCATTAATACTTTTTCAATCACTCACTAGCCAAACTTCTGCCTTCTGCCTTCTACGTAAGTGCACGCAGAAGGCAGCTGATATAGAGCTCATCACACCCAAGCCATTTATGCGGGACGCCTTCTGATCTCTGCTATTAACGCGGCTTGAATCATTAGGTCTCGCGAGGATCCCGCTGCGGACATACGAGCATTAACCGCATCCAAATCACTTAAAAGATCTTTCAAATCACGCGCTTTGATTTCACTTTCGAGCGAGTCCTTGTGTACATTCAACGATTGAGCATAGCGCTTTCCGGCTTCAACATCCGGACCTGAATCATGCGATTGGAAGAATACTTTCTTGCTTTCTGAAGATGTTCTCGCAGGTGCGTTAAACTGCGCAAACAAACGACGCTGCTCAGCGATTTCGTGCGAATTGAATAATGACTCAAATGAAACATCCTCTCCAACCCCTGCTCTACTCTCTGGTATGATACGATCAGCCCCATTACGCTTATAGATTCTTTCCTTCGACACTAGAGAGTTAGACTCCATTACTTTCTGCACGGGTCTATTTGGCCTTGATTGTTTTCTTTGAATTGTCACCCTAACTCCAGCATGCCCCGTCGGGTCAATACGGTTCACAGGATCTCCCACACAATACGCATACGCATTAAAACTACCTGCACCGAATGGGCTCCAACTGTCCGGGCTGCAAAAGCGCATCATGAGCGGGCTGAATTGCCTGTAACCATTCCCCAGATGGTAAAGCCCCGAACTCGCATCCAGCCGCTCGCCACTGAAGGCAAGCAACGACAGCAAGCCGCTACCCTGATTGTGATGCCCATAGGGCGAGTAAGCCTGTGATTCCAGGCGTTTCTTTTCATAAATGAATAGGACCGAGCGCTGCTGGTCGGATGCCGCCAGCATGCTGGACAAGCCCGAGGACTGGTGATCTTTCTGAGCCAGCGCCAGGCCATTAGCCTGAAAGAAACGCCAGCGGGCATCGCCATTCAATTCAGCAACTATCTTGCCGTTACAGTAAAAAAACTGGCGGCCAGCTTGCCGGGCATAAGGAGCAGGCGACATGAACATTACCCTCCATCAGGATCAAATGTCCGTTAGGATCGCGCCCTTAGCCAACTAATGACTACTGGCAGAAATAACAGGTCATTGTAGGAGCAGGTTTAACGCGCAGGAGACGACGCAGTGGATGGCACCGGCGTTGCCGGTGTTCGCGGCTAAAGCCGCTCCTACAATCGTGCTAGCCGGCCAGATAGGGGCAGGTCAGGCCTTCAAGGCCTTCTTCGGGTAGATGTCATACCGGCTCGACTTGCCTTCCAGGCTATGGCTCGGCTTCGGCCCGTCGATGATCGGTGCTTTGCGCGGCCGCTTCACCACCACCCGGTGGCTGGCCAGCGCCAGGGCGGCTTCGAGCAGCGCCGGGGCATCCAGGTCATCGCCCACCAAAGGCCGGAACACGCGCATTTCCTTTTTCACCAGGGCGCTCTTGTCGCGGTGCGGGAACATCGGGTCGAGGTAGATCACCTGCGGCGCCTCCCCTTCCCAGGCACGCATGCGCTCGATGGCGTTGCCGGTCAGCAGGCGCATGCGCCCGACAATCGGGCCCACCTCTTCATCCGCTCGCGCCCGCGCCAGGCCGTCCTCCAGCAGCGCGGCAATCAGCGGCTGGCGCTCGATCAGGGTCATCTGGCAGCCAAGGCTGGCCAGCACGAACGCGTCCTTGCCCAGCCCCGCCGTGGCATCCAGCACCTGCGGCCGGATACCTTGGGCAATGCCCACAGCCTTGGCGATCATCTGCCCGTTGCCACCGCCAAACTGGCGGCGATGCGCAGCCTGGCCTTCGACGAAGTCTACACGCACCGGCCCGGGCGCCTGCGGGCCCAGTTGCTGAATCTGCAAGCCGTCGGCGCCCACCTGCACAGCGAAGGCGGCGGTATCGTCCTGCAGCGGCAGGCCCAGGCGTTCAGCCCACGCCCTGGCCTGTTGCGCATACTCAGCTGTCATCGCCTCGACCCTGATACCCGTGCCTTGCTCTTCCATCGTTCACACCCGAAAAATCAAACCAAGCCCTTAATGAATCGGCAGCCACGGCCGATACAGGCAATATCCCGCTATTCTGCCAGAGCACAGCGCGCACGACTGCCATGTCAGATACTCTTCCCATCGGCTTGACCTATTTGTCGCCTGTCGGCAACTACAGTCAGCACAACACCCAGGCACTCGGGGGCGTCAGCCACCTGTGGCAGGATTTCTTTGCCCGAGCGATGGCCGAGCAGCATGAAGAGCCCGTAGACGGCATCAGCCAGTCGTTCGTGCAGTACGACCAGGACAGCGGCGAACCCATCGGCGGGGCCCGTGCACTGGCGTTGATCGACGCCCAGCGCGCCTGCCCGGTGCACGACACCATCGTGGCGCCGCCCGAACCGTTGTTTCTGCCCAAGGCCGAGCTTGAAGCCAAGCTGCTGCCGCCCGCCCCCGAGCCGTTCAGCGCCATGGAACTGATCGAGCAACAGCGCCAGCTCGACATCAACAACAGCTGGCTGCGCCCGGTGGTGATGAACCAGGGTCAGCCGATCGCCGAACCCGGCCCTGGCCCCACGCCGCGGTCGCTGTTCCTGCCCATCGCCGAGCTGGAAAGCAACCTGCTGGACCCGGCCCCGGAACCGTTCGACGACGCCACACTGGCCAAGCAGCAGAATGACCTGGCGTTCGACATCCACTGGGCGCGCCCAGTGGTGCTGAACAACGTGCGCGCGTACGCCTGAAGCTAACGACAGATCTGCCAGCGCCCCATGTCCAGATGGAAGTGGTTGCGGTGCGCAGCGTTGTAGTCCGGCCCCAGTACCGTGCTGAAGCTCTCGCAAGCTGCCCGCTGCACCCGGTGCAGGAATTCCGCCTTCTGTCCACCTGCCTGCCAGTCACGCGCCAGAATAATGCGCTGGCCGTCCTTCAGGCGAAATCCGCTGATGTCCAGCGCATTGGCCGTAGCGTGCTGGCTCAAACGGCCCTGCTTGCGGTGGTAGACGTTGCGGCAGGCAAAGCTGCCCAGGTGATCGACCTGCGTCACCGCTTGCCCAAACACCTCCTGCGCCGCCGGCTGCAAGCCATGGTTCTCGAACAGTGCATAGGCCACCACCAGCGGGCAACTGGCCAGAAAGCTGCTGCTCAGCCGCGCCTGGCCGCCTTCGATGCGCCATACGTTCTGCAGCGGGCAGTTGGCCGACGCCGGGCTGTCGGCTTGTGCCCGGTAACGCAGGTGGCTGGTTTCCAGCGCCTGGCGGCACAGCGCTGGGTCATCGCGCAGGCGCGACAGTTTGTAGGGGGTCAGCAGGTTGGGCGGCTGGCGTACGTCCAGCGGCGCCCAGGGGTTCCATGCGGCAGGCAGGCGCCAGCCGAAGTGCCAGGCCAGGCCGGCCACCGTCAGCAGGCTGGCCAGTAGCGCCAGCAATGCCCTCATCAGCGGCGGAACAGGTCGTTCAGTTGGGCAAACGGCATGGCCTGCTCACCGTAGCCGAACGTGCCCTCATCGCGAATTTCCTGCGCGGCCCGGTAGAAGGCCCCGAGTGCAGCACGGGCCAGCGACGAGCCAACGCTGACGCGGCGCACGCCCAGGTCCTGCAACTGGTTGACACTCAGCGGCACGCCCGCCATGCCCATCAGCACATTCACAGGGCGCGGTGCGACTGCCTGCACCACGGCACGGACTTCCTCCACGGTGCGCAGCCCGGGGGCGTAGAGCACGTCGGCACCGGCTTCGGCATAGGCTTGCAGGCGCAGGATGGTGTCGTCGAGGTCCATGCGCCCGTGCAGCAGGTTTTCTGCACGGGCGCACAAGGTGAACGGGAATGGCAGGCTTCGCGCAGCCTGCACGGCAGCGCGCACGCGTTCCACAGCCAGCCCGAAGTCATAGATGGGCGCATCACTGCGGCCGCTGGCATCTTCGATGGAACCGCCCACCAGGCCAATTTCGGCGGCACGCAGAATGGTCTGGGCACAGTCTTCGGGCAAGTCGCCAAAGCCGTTTTCCAGATCGGCGGCCACCGGCAGCGCGGTGGCATCGACGATCTCGCCGGCATTGTCCAGCGTATCGTCCAGGCTCAAGGCGCCTTCGGCGTCCGGCCGGCCAAGGCTGAAGGCCAGGCCTGCACTGGTGGTAGCCAGCGCCTCGAAACCCAGGCTGGCGAGCAACTTGGCGGAGCCGGCATCCCACGGGTTGGGGATGACGAACGCGCCGTCGCGCGCGTGTAACGCCTTGAAGGCCTCAGCTCGCAGGGTTTGCACATCCATGGTTCAACCTCCGGCAGTCAGGGAAAGGTCAGAGTAGCCCCAATTGTTCGACCTCAGGGGCGCGCGGCAATTCCGGCAAAGGTGCCAGGCCCGGCAGGCGTGCCATCAGGCGCTGATGGAAACGCTGGGCCAGCGCCGCAGCCAGGCGATTGTCCGAGGTGTGCAGGAAGATATAGGGATTGCGGCCTTCTTCGATCCAGGCGGCGACTTTTTCTACCCAAGGGCTAAGGAAGGCCTGATTAGCCTCCAGTTCCGGATGGCCGATGAAGCGCACCTGCGGGTGCTGGCTGAAGGCTGCCGGACGCGGTGGCACCTTTGGCTTCTTCGACTGCGCATGCAGCACGGCAGGGTCGCGCGAGGTACAACTGAACAGCGCACGCGGGTCGAGGCAGATACGCTCCACACCGCGCTCGTGCAGCAGGCGATTGAGCAGGCGTTCTTCCTCACCCTTGGCAAAAAAGGCCTGGTTGCGCACTTCCACAGCCACGGGCACGGCAATCTGATCGAGGAAGTGACAAAGCTCACCCAGGCGCGCCGGGCCGAACTGGGCCGGCAACTGCAACCAGTAGGGTGATACGCGCTGGCCCAGCGGGGCCATCAGCCGAGTGAAGTCGAAGACAGGCTCAAGCTGGTCACGCAGGTCACCCTCATGGCTGACATCCCGCGGAAACTTGGCAGTGAAGCGAAAGTGCTCTGGCATGACCTGCGCCCAGCGGGCAATGGTGCCGGGAGCGGGACGGGCGTAGAACGTGGTGTTGCCTTCGACGGCGTTGAAGACCTGGCTGTAGAAGCCAAGCATTTGATTACTGTTGGCGTCAGCGGGGTACAGGTAGTCGCGCCAGGCGTTTTCGCTCCAGGACGGGCAACCGAGAAAGTAAGGCAGTGGTGACGGATTCATCCATCAAATGTACAGGTCGAGCCCCAGTACTTCCATGTCCCAGTCAGTAAAGCCTGCAGTGCTCAGGTAGCTGGCCAGTGCGGTGGCGGTACGGCGGTCACGGGCGCGTGGGAAAACCATATCCTGCTGGCGGGCTGGCAGGCCACCACCAGGGCGGCGGGCGGTGGCTTCCTGCGGGGCGGCTTCTGCCTCCTCGATCACCTCGGCATCGTCGATGGCCTCGTCACGCACCGCTGCTTTGCGCGAGGTGCGCTTGAGCGGGTAGGACTGCGATGAGAAACCGTCGATACGCATGGCATGAGCACTCAGGACCAATGATGGCAATTTAGCAGCATCAGAGTTCCGTCGCTAATGCTTGAGTGATAACTGGACCACAGATCGCGCAAAAGGTTTTAGCGTGTTCGGCGATAATCGACGAACAGCACTCAGTGCTTCTTGGGTGTGGCTACATTATCGCGCAGATAAACCGGTTGCGCCTGCTCGGCGACGATTGCCTCGCCACGGGCCCAGGCAAAGGTGGCCAGGCTGAGGACGTCCAGGGCGTTGGGCAAGGCACCCGGGTTGCTAGCCGCCACCTGTACCGCCAGGCGCTCGGCATAGCCCCATCCGGTACCGGCACCGAACCACTCGCCATTGCTGCCTGCCGGTAGCGCCACCTGCTCGGGCGGCAACACGGCTTCACGGCCGACCAGGCGCATTTCGCCCGCCGTGGCCTGGTAGCAGCCCCAGTACACTTCATCCATGCGCGCATCGATGGCAGCTGCCACCTGCTGCACGCCATGCTCGCGCAATGCACCCTGGGCCAAAGCGGCCAGGTTGGACACCGGCAGCACTGGGCGTTCGAGGGCGAAGGCCAGGCCTTGCACAACCCCGATGGCAATACGCACGCCGGTGAAAGCGCCCGGGCCACGGCCAAAGGCAATGGCATCCAGCGCATTCAGTGCCACGCCAGCGTCGGCCAGCAGTTGCTTGATCATCGGCAGCAGCTTCTGGGCATGCATGCGCGGGATCACCTCGTAATGGCTGGTTACCTTGCCGTCATGCAGCAGCGCGACGGAACAGGCTTCGGTGGCGGTATCCAGGGCCAGCAGGGTGGTCATCGAACGGGTATCCAGGTGCGAATGAAAAAGAGCGGCAGTATAGAGCAGCAGCGGCGTTGTGTCCCGAGGGGGCCGCTGTGCGGCCCATCACGCTGATTTCAAAGCCTGCACTGGCCCTGGAGGAGCGACCTTGCGTCGCGAAAAGGGCCGCAAAGCGGCCCCAGGGTTTCAGCGGTATCACACCATTGTCTGGGGCTGCTCTGCAGCCCTTTCGCGACACAAGGCCGCTCCCACAAAAGCGGGCCGTTGTCGAGGTGCGTCAGGCGCCGGATCAGCTCAGGGCTGCCAGGACCTTGGCGGTGATGGCTTCAACCGAGCCGACACCTTCGATGTGGCTGTACTTCGGCTTGCCGCCATTGGCAGCCGACAGCTTCTGGTAGAAATCCACCAGCGGCTTGGTCTGGCTGTGGTAGACCGACAGGCGATGGCGAACGGTTTCTTCTTTGTCGTCGTCACGCTGGATCAGGTCTTCACCGGTCTCGTCGTCCTTGCCTTCCACTTTCGGCGGGTTGTACTGAATGTGGTAGGTACGGCCCGAGGCCAGGTGCACGCGGCGGCCAGCCATGCGGCCGACGATTTCTTCGTCGTCGACGGCAATTTCGACCACGGCATCGATGTCGACACCGGCAGCGACCATGGCTTCGGCCTGTGGGATGGTGCGTGGGAAGCCGTCGAACAGGCAGCCGTTGGCGCAATCAGGCTGAGCGATGCGCTCCTTCACCAGGCTGATGATCAACTCGTCGGAGACCAGCTGGCCGGCATCCATGACTTTCTTCAGCTCCAGGCCCAGCGGGGTGCCGGCCTTGACGGCGGCACGCAGCATGTCACCGGTGGAGATCTGTGGAATACCGAACTTTTCGGTGATGAACTTTGCCTGAGTACCTTTACCGGCCCCGGGAGCTCCCAGCAGAATTACGCGCATCTCGTGCTCCTCAAATTTTTGTATGAAATTCAATGGATTCGGCGACCAGGGCCAAGTCCGGAAAATCGGGTATGACCATAAATCGGTCAGAAGGCTGCTCAAGATACACAGCGCCCGGCAGCCAGACAAGCGTCCCAAAGTTGCAGGAATGCGCCACTTGCGGCTGACCGGGCAGGCGGTTGCGCCAGGCGCAACCGCCCTCCCCGTCATAGTGCCGGGCCTGTATGGCACGCGCCAGACATGACCCGGGCTTGCCCTTAGCCGGTGTTGCGCAGCCCGGCGGCAATACCCGCCACGGTCACCAGCAAGGCCTGCTCCAACGGGCTGTCCAGAGCGGCTTCGCGGCTGCGCGAGCGGGCCAGCAACTCTGCCTGCAGGCGGTGCAACGGGTCCAGATAGGTATTGCGCAGGCTAATGAATTCCCGTGTCTCGGGGCTGTGCGCCAGTAGCACCGGCTGCCCGGTCAGACCCAGCACGACCTGGCATGACTGCGACAATAGGTCGCGCAGGTGCGCACCTAAAGGACGCAAGTGCGGTTGCACCAGACGTTCGTCGTAGGCCTCGGCAATTTGCGCATCGGCCTTGGCCAGCACCATTTCCAGCATGTCGATGCGGGTGCGGAAGAACGGCCATTGCTCGCGCATTTGCGCCAGCAACTCACCCTGACCACGGGCCAAGGCATTAGTCAGCGCCGTTTCCCAGCCCAGCCAGGCCGGCAGCATCAGCCGGGTCTGGGTCCAGCCGAAGATCCACGGGATGGCCCGCAGGCTTTCGATGCCCCCGGCACGACGCTTGGCCGGGCGGCTGCCCAACGGCAGGCGCCCCAGCTCCTGTTCTGGCGTCGACTGGCGGAAGTACTCGACGAAAACGGGATTCTCCCGTACCACGCTGCGGTAGGCCTGGACACCATCGGCGGCCAACTGGTCCATCACTTCACGCCAGGCCGGCTGCGGGGGCGGTGGTGGCAATAGCGTGGCTTCAAGCACGGCAGCCAGGTACAGGTTGAGGTTTTGCTCGGCGATGCCCGGCAAGCCGAACTTGAAGCGAATCATTTCACCCTGCTCGGTGGTGCGGAAACGCCCCGCCACCGAACCCGGTGGCTGCGACAGGATCGCGGCATGGGCCGGGCCGCCGCCTCGCCCGACCGTACCGCCACGGCCGTGGAACAGCAGCAGCTCGACCTGATGCTCGGCACAGATACGCACCAGGTTTTCCTGAGCCCGGTACTGCGCCCAGGCAGCAGCGGTGGTGCCGGCGTCCTTGGCCGAATCGGAGTAGCCGATCATCACTTCCTGCGGGCCGCGCAGGCCCGCGCGGTAGCCCGGCAGGCCAAGCAGGCGCTGCATGACCGGGCCGGCGTTGTCGAGGTCGGCCAGGGTCTCGAACAGTGGCACCACGCGCATGGGGCGGGTCAGGCCGGCTTCCTTGAGCAACAGTTGCACCGCCAGTACATCCGAGGCGGCACCGGCCATGGAGATGACGTAAGACCCCAGCGAGGCGGCCGGCGCAGCGGCCACTTCCCTGCAGGTCGCCAGCACTTCGGCGGTGTCCGCTTGCGGCTTGAAATGCGCAGGTAGCAGGGGCCGGCGGTTTTTCAGCTCGGCCTGGAGAAACGCGATGCGCTGCTCCTCATCCCAGTCGGCGTAACGCCCCAGGCCCAGGTAATCGGTAATCTCGGTCAGCGCATCACGGTGGCGGGCAGCGTCCTGGCGTACGTCCAGGCGGCCCAGGAACAGGCCGAAGGTCACCGCACGACGCAGGCAGTCAAGCAGCGGCCCCTCGGCGATCACGCCCATGCCGCATTCGTGCAGTGACTGGTAGCACAGCTCCAGTGGCGCGATCAGCTCGCGGTTGTCCACCAGCACGTCGGCACCGGCCGGTTGGTTGCTGGTCAAGGCCGAATGCGCCCATGCGCGTGTCGCACGCAGGCGGTCGCGCAGTTGCTTGAGCACAGCGCGGTAGGGTTCGGCACTGTCGCCAACCTGTTGGCGCAGGGCGTCGTTGGCCTGCTGCATGGACAACTCGGCGGCCAGCGCATCGATGTCGCGCAGGAAGAGGTCGGCGGCCATCCAGCGCGCCAGCAGGAGTACTTCGCGGGTGACGGCAGCCGTTACATTGGGGTTGCCATCACGGTCCCCACCCATCCACGAGGCAAAGCGAATCGGCGCGGCCTCCAGCGGCAGGCGCAGGCCAGTGGCCTCCAGCAGGGCCTTGTCGACCTTGCGCAGGTGGCTGGGGATGGCATGCCACAGTGAATGCTCGATCACTGCGAAACCCCACTTGGCTTCGTCTACCGGCGTAGGCCGGGTGCGGCGGATTTCCTCGGTGTGCCAGGCCTCGGCGATCAGCCGGCGCAGGCGTTCACGCACTTGCTGGCGTTCTGCCGGGGTCAGGTCACGATGGTCCTGCGCGGCCAGTTGGCCGGCGATCGCGTCGTACTTCTGGATCAGCGTGCGACGGGCCACTTCGGTGGGATGTGCGGTGAGCACCAACTGGATATCGAGCTTGGCCAGTTGCCGGGCCAGGGCATCGTTGCTGTGGCCGGCCTGCTTCAAGCGCCCCAGCAGCTCGGGCAGTACCTGCGCTTCGAACGGCTCGGGCTGGTCAGCGTCGCGCCGGCGGATCAACTGGTACTGCTCGGCCATGTTGGCCAGGTTGAGGAACTGGTTGAAGGCCCTCGCTACGGGCAGCAGGTCTTCTTCGGCCAGGTCCGCCAAGGTCGAGCTCAGCTGCTCACCCGGGCCGCGGCGGTCGGCCTTGGCACTGTGGCGGATGTCCTCGATTTTCTGCAGGAACGCATCGCCATGCTGTTGGCGAATGGTTTCGCCAAGCAGCTCCCCCAACACATGGACATCTTCACGCAAACGCACATCGATATCGGTCACTGGCGCTCTCTCCGTTGCATCCCTCTCAGCCTTGGCGCGCCCTGTGCCAGAGCGGGGTAACCCGTGAAGAGCCCAATGCGGTGTCTGGCACCGGCGTTGCCGGTGTTCGCGGGTAAACCCGCTCCTACAGGGGGGCGGTATCCCCCAAGAGTGCCCACAGCCGGGCGACGATGGCAAGCCGTGATCGGCCAAACCAAACTAAAGTGAAAGCACAGCACTCCCATGCAGTGCAGCCTTTCCAGGCGTCAACAGAGGTCATCATGAAAATCCGTGAACTCGCCCAGCACTGGGAACAGAATGCCGCCGGTACCCTCAGCCGTACCGGCCATGTCCTGCATCTGGACCTGGAGTCCGAAGCGCGCCTGGCCGCGCTGATCGACATGTACCCCAAGCGCACCGCCGAAGAACTGCTCGGCGAACTGGTCGCCGCCGCCCTTGAAGAACTGGAAGCCAGTTTCCCCTATGTGCAGGGCCGCCAGGTCATCGCCACCGACGAAGAAGGCGACCCTTTGTACGAAGACGTTGGTCCTACGCCGCGCTTTCTCTCCCTGTCCCGCCAGCACCTGCACAACTTGAGCAACGCGACAGTCGACACCGACAAATAATCCTGCGCCCCAGCATTCCGGGCCTGCTCAAGGCCCGGAATACCGCTCCAGCCTGGGAAAGTTCCAGGCAAATCGCACTGACCGATCAGTCAGAAATAGTTATTCGATTACAGCGCTTTTTTCTGAACTATTCGAAAAACGTTCGAGTCGGAGCCAATAGCCATCACGCTAAAACCCTGCACACTGCCCTCGTGCACCGTTGAGCTGAAGCGCGCGGTTTTGTCAGGGATTGAGCGATGGACTGCTACGGACATCGTCGTTATCAGGAGTGATCCAATGGAGCTGACCACCATGAAGACCCGCACTAGCCAACTGTCATCCACTCATGTGCGCGGGTTCAAGCTGGCCGCGCTGGCGCTGGGCAGTAGCCTGGTCCTGGCCGGCTGTGCGGGCAATCCGCCCACCGAGCAGTATGCCGTTACCCAGTCCGCCGTGAACTCCGCCGTCAGCGCTGGCGGTACCGAGTTCGCCGCCGTGGAAATGAAAGCGGCTCAGGACAAGTTCAAGCAAGCCGAAATCGCCATGCACGACAAGAAGTACGACGAGGCCAAGCGCCTGGCCCAACAGGCCGAGTGGGATGCACGCCTCGCCGAACGCAAGGCCCAGGCAGCCAAAGCCCAGAAGGCCGTGCAGGATGCCCGCCAGGGCGTTCAGGACGTACGTGAGGAAGGCCTGCGCAGCGCTCAGTGAGCCCTGCCCCGCCAACCTTAGCCTTCGCACACGATCAAAGGATGAACACTATGCGCAAACACGTCATGATTCCCGCCCTGCTGGCCCTGAGCGTCGGTCTTGCTGCCTGCTCGCACGATCCGAATGCCAACCTGGAATCGGCCCGCACCAACTTCTCCTCGCTGCAGAGCGACCCGCAAGCGAGCAAAGTCGCGGCACTGGAGACCAAGGACGCCCAGGACTGGCTGAACAAGGCCGACAAGGCCTACATGGACCGTGAAGACGAGAAGAAGGTCGACCAATTGGCCTACCTGACCAACCAGCGCGTCGAAGTGGCCAAGCAGACCATTGCCCTGCGCACCGCCGAAGCTGAACTGAAGAATGCCTCGGCCCAGCGCGCCCAGGCCAAGCTGGATGCCCGCGACGCGCAGATCGCCAAGCTGCAGGACAGCCTCAACGCCAAGCAGACCGATCGCGGAACGCTGGTGACCTTCGGCGACGTGCTGTTCGACTTCAACAAGGCCGAACTCAAGAGCAGCGCTTACCCGAACATCACCAAGCTGGCCCAGTTCCTTCAGGAAAACCCGGAACGCAAGGTGATCGTCGAGGGCTACACCGACAGCGTCGGCTCGGCCAACTACAACCAGACCCTGTCCGAGCGCCGTGCCAACAGCGTGCGCATGGCACTGGTGCGTGCCGGGGTAGATCCGGCGCGTATCGTTTCCCAGGGCTATGGCAAGGAGTACCCGGTAGCGGACAACTCGAGCAACTCGGGACGTGCGCAGAACCGTCGGGTAGAGGTGACCATCTCCAACGACAACCAGCCGGTGGCACCACGCTCGGTGAGTCAGGTTCAGCGCTAAGGCTGGCTAGCTGAAAGGACAAGCCCCGCGATCGACGCGGGGCTTTCTTTTGCCTGTTCGGGCCTCTTCGCGGGCACGCCCGCTCCCACAGGTACGGCGCCAGTTTCGAGTTTTGCGCGCCCCTGTGGGAGCGGGCGTGCCCGCGAAGAGGCGAGTTCAGGCAGCAGGGATAATGGCTCACTGCACCTGCTGCGGTGTTTCCTCGCCCATGCAGCGCACCGCGCGCTTGCGGTTGTCCACCAGCACGCCGGTCAGGCCTTTCTGCTGGGTGTCGAACAGCACCAGCACGCCGTCGACGCACTGGGCCACTTGCGGCGCCGGGTCCAGCGATACCTTGTAGTCCTCGCCGGGGATGGTCTTGAGCATGGTGAAATCCTGCAGCAGCAGGGCATCTTCGGGCTTGGCGAAATGCAGGTAACCGTAATACCACAAGGCCCCCACCGTCACGATGATGCTGCCGACGCCGGTCAGGATCAGCGGGATGGCGTTGCGTTCTTCACTCATTGCTTGTTCTTCTCGTCAGGGAAATTGGGCACTTCGGCAAGCCGCCGCAGGCCGTTGAAATGGCTGGGGTCATCGAGGAACCGCAGCATCACCTGGCGCCAGGTAGGGTCGGCGAAGGTCTGCACGTGCCCCCCTCGGGTCAGTTGCAGCACCCGCGGGGGTGGCGCGTGCTGATACAGGCGGATGCCGTTGTCCATCGGCACCAGGTTGTCGTCGATGCTGTGGAAAAACAACTTGGGCGGGCTGCTCAATCGCTCGATCGAGCGGATCGCGCTGTCGCCGTCCGGCACTAGCCACGACAGCGGAACCTGCAATGGCCAGGTCATCCAGGAGGTGCTGAGCGCAAAGCGCCCCACCGCGCGGTAACTGGCCGGCACGCCATCGAACACCAGGGCGCTGAAGCGCTGACGCTGCTCGGGGTGGGCCGCCAGGTAATGAATGGCCATGGCACCGCCCAGGCTCTGCCCCAGCAGTACCAGCGGCTTGCCCTTGACCTCGGGCGCCTGCTGCAGCCAGGCCATGGCTGCAGCAATGTCCTGGTACACCTCCGGCAGGCTCGGCTGGCCCTGAGACAAGCCATAGCCGCGGTAATCGATCATGAACACCTGGTAGCCCTGCTCCGGCAACCAGTAGCTCCCCCCCAGGTGCCCTGGCAGGTTACCGCCGTTGCCGTGCAGGTGCAGCACCGTGCCCTTGACCTCGACCCCAGCCTTGGCTGGCAGCCACCAACCGTGAAGGCGGATGCCATCAGCAGTGGTCAGCGTGACATCGCGGTATTCCAGCTTGGCGCGCTCCGGGGTGAAGGCCTGACCACGCTCGGGGTAGAACAACAGGCTGCTGCAGCCGCCAAGGCTCACCAGGACCAGGCCGAGGACGAGCAGGCGGCAGTGCTCAGAGAATGTTCGCGTAGTCGGCTTCAATGCGATCCAGGCTCAGGTGGTTGAGGAAGTTGGAGAAGCACATCCAGGCCGACAACGCACTCAGGTCGCGGAACTGTTCAGGCAGGTACTTGGGCGGCTCGACCAACCCTTCCTCGACAAGTTGGCGCAGGGTGCGCATGTCTTCCAGGGTGGTCTTGCCGCAGAACAGCAACGGGATCTGTTCCAGTTTGCCCTTCTTCACGGCCAACTGAATGTAGTTGTAAACCATGATGAAGCCCTTGAGATAGGACAAGTCCTTGGTGAATGGCAGGCCGTTGGGTACCGACCCGCGGAACACCCGGCTGGCGTTGCTGTAGCTCTGCGCCATCTCAAAGCCCTGCTCGCGGAAGAAACCGTAGACCTGCATGAAGTCTGCACCCTCCTCGACCATGTGGATGGCACGGGTGCGGTTGGTGAGCTTGCGCAGGCGGCTGGGGTAGGAGGCAAAGGCGATCACCTCCATGAGAATCGCCAGGCCCTCCTGGGTTACCGTCGATGAGGGCGGGCCTTTGGCCAGGAAGGTGCAAATCGGCTGGTTCAGGCCATTGAGCGTGGTGCCGACATGCACCAACCCTTCATGCACCTCCAGGGCGCGCACATCGCGGGCGTTGAACATGGCATCGGCACGCACCTTGATGTAGTCGGCACCGGCTGCGGCGTCGGCGACGATACCGTCGGACTCGAACACGCGAATGGTCCCTTCGGCCTCGCCGAACACGTTGTTCAGCCGGTGCTGGAGGATCTCCACCGCCTCCTTGGCGGTGAGATTCTTTGGCTCATCCTTGAGGTCACCACGGCCATCGATGTTGTTCAGGTAGTCCGACAGCATCAGGCCAAGGTCGGCCAGGGTCGGGTCACCGGCGTGGAAAGCATCCGAGGCGGCGCCGTACAGCTCCTGGGAGATCAGGCCGAAATCCTCGGTACCGCGCGCTTCAAGCATGCGCACCACCATGCGGTATTCGCGGCACATGCGCTTCATGATCTGCCCGACCGGGTTGAACTGGCCCAACTGGCGAATGATGTCGCGCTCGATGCCCTGGAACTCGGCCTTGACCGCGCTGGAGTCGAACGACAGCGGACGCGATTGGTAGTAGGCGCGATCAACCGCCGGCGGCTCCTTGCCCTTGGCCTTGAGAAAGCCTTGGCGGATGTTGTCGTCCCACTTCACCGCGTCCAGGACCCGGATAGGCGTCTGTGCCGCGACGATGCGGTCGGACAGGGCGCGGATGGTTTGCTGGTATTCGTCCACCGGGGACTCCTTTCTAGTACAAGAAACCTGTACCGGCCTCTTCGCGGGCAAGCCCGCTCCTACAGGGATATCAAGAAGCCCAGGCCTGGCAAGGCCCCTGTAGGAACGGGATTGCCCGCGAAGAGGCCGGTACAGGCCACTACTTGCCGGAACGCTGGAACCGCGCCACTTCAACGAACAGGTCGGAGTTGGCCGGGTCGTCCAGGTAGGCCAGCACCCGCGCCGCCGGGCTATCGATCAGCACGCCATCGCCGTTGTCGTCCGGCACTTCGGTACTGCGACCGGTCAGTTCCTTGTTGTCCACCGCCTGCTGTACCTGCTCGACATCCAGGTTGTAGACCACCAGTTCCTTGCCATCGACGATATCGAAGCCGCCAATCAGGAAATTGCCACCCAGGCGCTTGGGCACGCCAGCCGACAAGTACCAGCGGTTGCCGTGGCGTGACACGGTGAACACGTACTCTTCAGGCGCTTTGCCCTTGGCCGTGGCCACTGCCTTGTAGGCGTCGCCACCGCTACGGCTGATCACCAGTTTCAACGGCTCCCCCCAGGCGTCCTTGCTGCTCCACTTGCCGAGCAAGGCCTTGGGCGCTGCCTGGTTGCTGGGCAAAGGCTCATGGAAGGTCACCAGACAACCGCCCAGCAGCAGGAATGACAAAGTCAACAACACCACACGCCAGGCTTTCATCAGGTTCTCCTTGAAAAGGTCGTTCTCGGCTCAGGCCGATGCCAGCACCAGCTGCAGGTATCGGGTAAGCATAGCGAGCATCTGCCCATCGGCTTGCGCATTCGCTTGCTTGAGCAGGCCTTGATATTCCAACTGCTCGATAATCGCCGTCAACATCTGTGCATCCTGCTCCGGCTGCCGCGAGCCCACGACCTGCAGCAATTGCCGGGTGCCGTGCAGCAGGATCTGCTCATGGGCGCACACCAGCTCGGCCAGTCGCGGGCACAGCAATGCTTCCTGGCGGAAAGCCTGCTCGGCCATCAGGAAGTCACGGCGGTTCAGCAGTTGCCGCTGAACGTAGTCGGCGGTCATGCGCGCCACCTCGTCAGCCAGCCGCGCCCGGGCCTGCGGGCTGCCATCGCCCTGCGCCAGCAACTGGCGCAACACCACCTCGGTGTTGGCCCACAGCTTGGCCATGTAAGCCGCACTGCGCTCGACGTACTGGGCAAAGGTATCGGTGAGCAGGTCCTCGATGTCCTTGAAGTAGTAGGTGGTGGCCGACAATGGTACGCCGGCCTCGGCGGCCACTGCCCGGTGGCGCACACCGCGCACGCCATCGCGCACGACAATGCGCATGGCGGCATCGAGAATCAACTGGCGACGCTGTTCGCTGCCTTGGCGGGCAGTCTTGCGGCCTTGGTATTGCACGCTTTCGGCGACGGCGGTGGCGATGCCGGCGGCGCCTTGGTCAGGCATGGCGGGTGTCACGGGGGATACCTCATGGGCGGTGTTTCGTCAGTGCTGG